>NC_019696.1 GCF_000317125.1 Chroococcidiopsis thermalis PCC 7203 | reverse complement strand
CTGGTCAAGGGGAAGGGGAAGGAAACCGCAACGAGTAAAAGGACAACTTTTAGCTAGCTACAAAACTAGGCTAGCAAAGCATTCTCGTTGCGAATCTTAAGGTTTGGCGCACGGCTAATAGGATTTGTTCAATGCCTTGAGTAAACTGTCGGCGATCGCCACGGAAGTAGAAACGATTTGCTCTTGGCTGTAGCTTTGGGAGCTAGAGATTAGAGCAGCTGCAATCTGGAGTGCAAAATGCTCTTTTTTGGTCAGCTGTAGGTTTGTCACGTTGAATCTTGATGTCTGATCAGTAAATTTATCTGCAATAAGCTTACCCACCTGGCGCGTTGCTCGTTTCTAGCGAGTAGTAGCGCGGCGAACTATATAGTTCGCAACAAGTAAAAGAGCGATTCTATGGAAGATTTTGGCGTAGGGTTCTAGCAGGCTTATTCTCAATAAGCTGGTCTTGTTGCCTGTGGAAAACTTTTTGGGATGTGCAGATGTAAGGTAACACTGCACATCCGTCCTGAATTCAGGAACACCCCGGCTTCCGTGTGATATTTCACAATTTACAAGCTTTTTGACTATTTTCAATAAGCTTGCTTTGTTGATTACAAGAGCTAAATAGAATTTGATACGTTTTAGTATTATAGATTTTGTACGTTTTCTAAAACTATTCTCTTCCGCGCGCGCGATCCTTTACTTGATAATAGAGGGATAACGCTGGTTTTTAAAAAGGTCTGTAAACCTTATGAGATATGCTCTTTAGCGATTTTTCAAGGGGGAGACTTTTTGGGGTCTTTGAAAAAGATAACGCTGGTTTTTAAGGGGGAGACTTTTTTGGAGTCTTTGAAAAAGATAACGCTGGTTTTTAAATCTGGCTATAAACTTTAATGTGTAACTGTTTTACCCTTGACGCTCAGGGGGAAAGAACTTAGGATAGCTGTTTGTAAACGGACAGCTTAGGCTCAATCAAGGAGAGGAAGTAATTTTAGGCTTCCACGCAGTTTGAGTTAAGCAAAATCTGGTAGGCACTAGAGCAAAACTCTAGTGTATGCAGACACGCCAGTCTGCATCTGTCCAATAGCCCCATTAGTAGTGGGGAATGGACACCCATGTCTGATTTCTATTTATCAGATTTAAGTGAAAAAGACAAACCTTGGGATTATCATCGTGCGCTAACAGACAAGATTCGGGATCTTTACAGGGGAACTGAATTTGCCAGTTATGCAGAGCGGAGTGCTGTTTGTGCCAAGGTGTTAGAGTTTGCCTTAACTGCCACTGATGATGGTGAGCGGGTTTTTAGGTTGCAAGCAGCACGGTTTTGTCGGGTTAGGCATTGTCCTATTTGCCAATGGCGGCGATCACTCATGTGGAAAGCACGATTTATCAAAGCTTTACCGTCAATTGCTGCCGACCACCCAACGGCGCGCTGGATTTTTCTAACTTTGACAGTGAAAAATTGCCCGCTGCCGGAGTTGAGAGAAAACTTGACCAGTATGAATAAAGCCTGGAAACGTATATGTGACCGTAAGGTATTTCCAGCGTTGGGATGGGTCAAGTCATTTGAAGTAACTCGTTCAAAGGATGGAACTGCTCATCCTCACTTCCATGTGCTGATGATGGTTCCTCCCAGCTATTTCAAGAAAGACTATATTAGCCAGCAGAAATGGCGTGAATTGTGGCAGCACGCCTTAAGGGCTGATTACGAGCCTGTAGTAGATGTGAGGGCAATTAAGCCTAAATCAGGTTCCATTGACCCTGCTGACCCCAGCAAGCCCCTCTTAGCTACTATTAAGGAGACGCTGAAGTATACAGTCAAGGGACAAGATTTGGCAGCTGATGCCTCTTGGTTAGTTGAGTTGACGCATCAGCTCCACAAGACTAGGGCAATTGCCTTGGGTGGAGTGTTGAAGAATTATTTGTCTGAGGAGGAGCCGGATCAGGGTGACTTGATTCATGGGGATGAGGATCAGGGCGATGTGTCGCCGGATGACCCGCGTTGGTGGTTTAGCTGGCGAGAGATGATCAAGCGGTACATGGGTGATCAAGAGGAAGAATAGATACTGTACAAAACCTAAAACTATGTTATTGTAATAATGTACATTATCTATAAATACTTGTATGTCTATATCTGGTCGTGGTGGACAGCGTGAAGGATCGGGTAGACCGTCACCATGGAATAATAAAAAAACTGTAGCTATCCGCGTACCGGAAGTTTTTGTGGAAGAAGTAGTTGAATATGCACGGCGCTTAGATAGGGGAGAAAGAGTAGTAAATTCTGATAGCGTACAAAATCAGAAACTACTAGAGATGCTGAAAAATGCTTTGGATGTACCAACTAAAAGTTTTGGTAAGGGTAAAGTGATTCTGAGGGAAATAGTATCAATTTTAGAAACTGCACAAAATCAATAAGTTACTTTCTTTTGAGTAGTTATGGATAGAATTCTAAGGACTCAAAGCCTACTAGCTAGAAAAATGCTCTTCCAGCGCAAACCCCTCAAACCACCACTGACTTATGTATGGTGGAGGCGCTGTACACCGTGATTGACACTTGCCTTGCCACCCGCTCAGAGAAAGTTAGAAGTTTTGACCGAAACCATTGGTTTCTAACCAGAAAAAGAGCGGAATTTAGCTGCTTCTAATGGATTGCCAAGCAGCTAGCCCCAGCCCACTCCTTCCCCTTCCCCTTGTGACCAGCCCCTCCGATTGCAGCCGGAGACTCTATGTCAATGGCGCGTAACGGAGTGGAGCGAGCGCAGCGTCCATTGATATAGAGGTGGATGCAATACAATCT